>NZ_QOCY01000045.1:0-7950 GCF_024701915.1 Lactobacillus leichmannii
CTTTTTCTTATAGTTGAGACTAGATCCAACGTCTTGAATGATCTTAAACTGATAGCCATTGACTTCGCAATATCTAGACACCACGTCCTTCTGCCTTTAGAGGTCTTCTTTTTGATGACCAGAAGAAACCCGGCAATAGCCGATGGTCAGCAGCTTCTTAGGCTTAGCTGCTTTCATATTGCCTTACAGAAGCTCATCTAGGATTTCTTTAGTGTAGCGACGTTGATTGGAGGCAGTTCTAAGCGGAGTAATCAATCCCCCAGCTTCCCAATTGCGGAGAGTTGACTTAGCAACATTAAGATATTCAGCTGCTTTTGATATGGACATGTATTCGCTCATTATTTCTTCCTCCCAATCTTTTGATACCGAAATTATATCATGAATTGGTAAGAAAAATTACTATTTAGTACTGGGTGAAATTAATACTTTTTAACAGTCACAACCTTTTCCCTCTCCTTTTCTCATCTCTTTAATTCGCTTTCTTTTGAAATTATCATATATAGTCATACTGATCAAGGAAACTCTCCATTTGCTTTTATCAATCATTCATCTGAAATATGTCCTTGTATACGCAAAAAATCTCGCCTCAGTGTTGAGACAAGGTGCATCCCTCAATTAACAATATCGTAAACTTATATATCGTAAACTTGTAAAGTATAATATTGCAAACTGTGTTATTGCTAACGAGGTGTTTCAATGTTTATCGGCAGAAATCAAGAGCTTACAGCTTTGAATAAGCTCTATCAAGAAGACAGCTTTCAATTTGCGGTCATCTATGGCCGCCGTCGTATCGGGAAAACTAGCTTGATCAACCAATTTCTTAAAGGCAAGCGGGCCATCTATTTTACTGGTCTTGAAGAAAACGCCTTGGAAAACCTGGCCCGTTTTTCTGACGCGATTCGCGCCTACGAAGATCCCAGCTATCTGGATGGACCGAATTTTGCTTCCTTTGAGCAGGCCTTCAAATATCTCGTCCATCTCTCTGAGAAAAATGACCGCTTAATCTTAGTCATCGATAAATTTCCTTACCTGGCGAAAGCCTATCCGCCAATCAGTTCAATGCTGCAATCCTACATCGACCATTATTTTAAACAGAACAAACTCTTTCTTATCCTCTGCGGCAGCCCATGTCCTTCATGGAAAAGCAGGTCCTTGGCTACAAGAGCCCGCTTTATGGCCGCAGAACTACCCAGTTCAAGCTGAAACCCTTCAGCCTGCATGATGCCGAAGAATTTTTCCCGCAATTAAATAAGGAAGAAGTTTTTGAACTCAATGCCATCACCGGCGGAATTCCCCTCTACCTCTCCCTGATGTCTCCCAAAAAATCCCTTAGGGAGAACATCAAGGACAATTTCTTAACCACCAGCGCCATGCTCTATGCCGAGCCGATGAGTCTGCTCAATCAAGAACTCCGCGAGCCGGCAAGCTACATCTCCATCATCAGTGCCATCGCGTCCGGGGCCAGCCGGCAGTCAGAGATCTCAACTAAAACTGGTATTGCCAGCGGAGCCCTCAGCCCTTACCTGGACAATTTGATCGACCTGGGCATTATCGAAAAATGGTTGCCGGTTACGGAACTTGATAAAGCCAGAAGCCGAAAGACCATCTATGCCGTCAAAGATGGCATGTTCCGCTTCTGGTATACTTTCGTCGACAAACTGGTCAGCTTTATCGAACGGGGGATTACCGAGCCAATTTTAGACTACATCATTAAGCAGCTCCCCTACTTCATGGGACCAGAATTTGAAAAACTCTCCCAAGAATACCTCTGGTCCAAACTGTTTGATCCAGACCTGGTGCCAGAGCCTTTTGTCAACTTAGGCAACTGGTGGGGACCGGATCCCAAGGAAAAGAAGCAAGTCGAAATGGACATTGTCGGTTTCGATGACCAAAAGCTGAACGGCTACTTTGGCGAATGCAAGTGGAAAAACGAACCGATCTCCGCGGATATCCTCGAAACTCTCATCTGCCGAAGCAGCCTCTTCCCCACTCCTAAGAAAAATTACTACCTGTTCTCCAAGACCGGCTTTACTGATAAATGCCAGCAGCTTGCCCAGCAAGTCGACTGCCACTTAATTACCTTCGACATGATGTAAGTCTAAAAATAGAACCCCATACGCAAAAACATCCCGCCTCAGAGTTGAGACAGGATGTTTTTTTATGTCAGAAAGGGTTCAATTTTATAAGGAAGGAATTAGTCTTCGCGGGAGTAGCTTGCTACGTCCTTGCTCAGCTTGTCCATGAACTCAGCCAGGCTTTCGGAGTTTTGTTCTTCAGTCCCGTAAGGACGAACGTTAACCGTGCCAGCGTTCATTTCATCATCCCCAAGCACCAGAGTGTAAGGTACCTTTTGGGTTTGTGATTCACGGATCTTGTAGCCCAGCTTTTCATTTCTGAAGTCGATTTCTGCTCTGAAGCCCTTGGCTACCAGTTCGTCGCGAACCTTCTTAGCGTAGTCTGAGTGAGCGTCCAGGTTAACTGGAATGATTTCAGCTTGAACAGGAGCCAGCCAAGTTGGGAAGGCACCCTTGTAGATTTCAGTCAGGTAAGCGATAAAGCGTTCCATAGTACCGACAATCCCGCGGTGGATCATAACTGGACGGTGTTCTTCGCCATCAGCGCCGATGTATGACAGTTCAAAGCGTTCTGGCAGCATGAAGTCCAGTTGGATGGTTGACATGGTTTCGTCGTTGCCCAAAGCAGTCTTGGTTTGGATGTCCAACTTTGGACCGTAGAAGGCAGCTTCACCTTCAGCTTCAACGTAGTCCAGGCCCATGTCGTCCATGGCTGCCTTCAGCATGCTTTGGCTTCTTTCCCACATTTCATCGTTGGCAAAGTACTTGTCAGTGTTCTTTGGATCCCGGTATGAAAGACGGAAGTAGTAGTCATTGATGTCGAAGTCGTGGTAAACGTCCATGATAATTTGTAAAGTTCTGGCAAATTCTTCTTGAACTTGGTCCAGAGCTACAAAAGTGTGACCGTCGTTCAGAGTCATTTCCCGGACACGTTGCAGACCTGACAAGGCACCAGACTTTTCGTAGCGGTGCATCATCCCCAGTTCAGCAATCCGGATTGGCAGTTCCCGGTAGGACCGGATGTGGTGCTTGTAGATTTGGATGTGGGATGGGCAGTTCATTGGCCGCAATTCCAGCATTTCGCCTTCACCCATGTCCATTGGCGGGAACATGTCTTCCCGGTAGTGATCCCAGTGGCCGGAAGTCTTGTAGGCGTCCAGGTTCATCAAAACTGGCGTATAAACGTGTTGGTAGCCGGCTGCGACTTCCTTGTCCACGATGTAGCGTTCAATGATCCGGCGGATAGTAGCACCCTTTGGCATCCAGTATGGCAAACCTGCCCCAACCTTAGGGTCAACGAAGAAAAGATCCAGGTCCCGGCCGATAGTCCGGTGGTCTCTTTCCTTGATTTCTGCCCGCCGCTTAAGGTCAGCTTCCAGGTCAGCTTCCTTGAAGAAGGCAGTCCCGAAGATTCTTTGCAGCATTGGGTTTGAGCTCTTGCCCTTCCAGTAGGCACCAGCTACTGACAAGAGCTTGAACTTCTTGATCTTGCCAGTGTTTGGCAAAAGCGCGCTAAAGCCAAAGTCAACGAAGTCGCCCAGCTTGTAAGCGTCAACCACGTCGCCTTCCTTGGCCAAAAGTTCGCTCTTGTATGGGTCGTCCTTGAAGGCTTCAGCCAGTTCGCTCTTAGCTACTTGTACGTGTTCAATGGCTTCGCCGTTCTTGATAGCCTTTTGCAGGGCCTTTTCCAAGTCTGGCAATTCAGTAACCTTGATTTGGTCTTCCTTGTCAGTTTCGATGAAGAAGCCGTCTTCTGAAACTTCAGCCTGGCCCAGCTTGATTTCCGGGTACTTGTCCTTAACCAAGGCTTCCAAAACGAAGGCAACAGTTGCCCGCAAGACGCTCAAACCTTCAGCGTCCTTGTTGGTCAAAATGGCAACTTCGTGGTCAGCGTCCAGCTGAAAGTCAAGGGGCTTGATTTCCCCGTCAACCTTGCCGGCAACGGCATTCTTAGCCAGGGAAGTTGAGATGCTGGAAGCAAGGTCAGCAACGGAAACAGCTACGTCAAATTCTTTCTTTGAGCCATCTGGCAGAGTCAAAGCAAAACTCATTGGTTTAAATCCTCCAAAAACAAAAAAGTCCCGAGCACAAATACATGCTCGGGACGATTAATCATCGTGGTTCCACCCAAAATTCAGGCCTAAAGCGGCCTCTCTTATTGGACTGATAACGGCGTCCAACCTTGTCATTTATCTTTTGGGGTCATAGAAGGTGGGGTTCCTCCCAAATGGGGGCTTTCAGAACTGGGCCCCTCTCTCTGAAGCGGGAGGAATCATGTCTTCTATTTACTTTTCGATTATACCCCCTTGCCCGAATAAGACAAGACTTTTTTGCCATTTTTTCAAAAAATCTAAGGCAGGCGGCGGTTGTTCCCATAAACCACCACTTCTTTAGCCAAATAGCGGACTCTTTGCATCAGCCGGGCCGCCTTGACCGGGTCATCCGCGTTCTTGGTCGCGCTAAAGTGGCTCTCCAGGGCCTTCATGTCAAAGTTGGAGCTGAAGAAGGTCGGCAGGTCATTGTCCATCCGGGCCTGGAGAATCACGCCTAAAACGTCGTCTCTTGACCAGGGACTGAGGGTCTCGGCCCCGATGTCGTCCAAAATCAAGACATCGCAAGCCGCCAGGCGCTGGATTTCCGTCTGCAGGCTGTTGTCACCGAAGTGGCTGGACAAACCAGCGATAAAGGTCGGCATGTGCAAAAAGATCACCCTGCCGCCCATTTCCGCTACCCGGTTGGCCAGGCCCGCTAAAATGTAGGTCTTCCCGACTCCGAAGTCCCCGCTTAAATAGAGGCCCTTGGCATGGGGATTGCTCTGGTAAGCCTGCAAAAAGGCCCCTACTTCAAACAAGGCCTGCTTGCGGTCATCGGCCATGTCCAAGTCAGCCAGCTTGACCCGGCGCAATTTCTCCGGCAGGTCAATCAACTCAATCCGCCGCTTGGCTGCTGCTTCTTTGTCCCGGCGCTGCTTGTCCTGGCTGGCCTGGTAACGGATCCCGATTAAAGGACCCTCCATGAAAAGCTGGGGCAAATAGCCGCTGATCACCTTGTCGTGGCTGTCTTTTTGCCGGCAGTATTCATAGAGGCTGGCAAAGCTGGCGTCCACGCTCTCCTTAGTCAGCTGGTCCTGGTGGGCCGTCAGAAAGGCCCGGACGTCGGGGTCAGCGAAGACCTGTTTTTTCATCTTTTCAAATGATTCCGCCGAAAAATCATGCCCGTTCTTGGCTGCCGCGGCCTTAGCCGCATCACTCAACATGTCGCCAATTGCTCTCATCTAATCACCCTTACTTGTCTTTCTTGTCCGGCCCCTGCAGCATCTTCCGCAGGTCTTCATCAGAAATATTGACCGGCTGGACAAACTGCTTCTTGTTCCAGTCAGTCCCCTGTTCAAGCCGCCGGCTGCCTGAATATGCCGGGTAGTTCTTCTTTTGCCCTGACTGGGCCTGTTTCTTCCCAGCGCGCAGGTGCTTGATGGCGGCTTCCGGGGTCATGATTCCCTTTTGCAGCCAGTCGTTGGCAATCCGGTAGGCCAAATCCTGGGTCAAAACCGGCTGGTAGTTGAGGCAGGTGTAGACCAGAACATTGATCAAGTCCATTTCCAGGCCGACATTTTCCCGCAAATCATAGACGATCTGCCGCTCTCTGGCCGTGGTAAAGCCGCCCTTTTCCCGCTTCATGTCATCCAGGAAGTTGACCGGGGACTTGCTCTTCACCAGGTCTAAAAACTGCTGGTCTTGCTGGTCCACGCTCGGCCGGTCCTGCTTTTCTTCCTGGCGCTTGATTACCTGCTTGCGGCGGTGGTCAGCCTTGTAGTTGTAGTTAAGGCTCTTTCTGATCGCCGCAGCGTCCAGCTGGTAGCTGCCATGCAGGGTCGGCAGGGTTTCGTTGATAAACTCTTCCTCGCTTAAGCCGTAAAGTTCCATGATGGACCGGATTTCGTCTTTCTGCCGGTCGATCTCGCTTTCCGGGATCTGGTAAGTCACGAAGCGGTCTTTCAAATACTGCCAGTCGATCTGCTTTAAGTTGACCTGGGCTTCTTCCGTCTTCTGGCCGGCATTTTCCTCAGCCGCCTTTTGGACGTCTTCAGAAGGATTGATGGCCTCATTTTCCGGCAGGCGGAAGACTTCAAAAAAGGAAGCGGAAACTTCTTCTAGGTTGTCCAGCTGCCGCTCCTTGACCTGGGCCTGCTTGGCAAATTCCCGGGACAGCTGGCTGAAGCGGACCCCGCCAACTTTTTCTTTTAAGAGGCTGGCTAACAGCGAAGTGTTGAAAAACTCACTGGCCTCCGGCACGGCGTGCAGCTTAAAAGCCAGGATATCCCCCAAGCGGAGATTGTGGCTGACATAGGTCTTGAGTAGCCCCACAGCTTCCAGCTTATGCAGGGCCTGCCAGAGCTGGCGGAGGCTGCAGTCCAGGTCTTCTTGCAGGCTGTACAGGGCACTTGAAGCCGACAAAGACCGGTAAGGATCAAAGCCCTGGACCAGGGTCTGGTAGAGGGCAACCCCTAAAGCCCCGATCAAGGGCTGGTAGAGCTTGATTAAGACCTGCCCTTGCCCTGACTGGTCGGCCAGCTCATTTAAAACGACGTACCTGAGGCGGGGATTGTAATTTTCGTACATGGACTACTTGGCCTTGCTGTGCCGGTCCATCATGTCCTCCATGGTCTTCATGAAGCTGGACATGTCAGTGAACTGGCGGTAGATGGAGGCAAAGCGGATGTAGGCCACGTCGTCGATGTCGGCTAATTGGTCCATGACCAGTTCCCCGATTTCCTTGGAGTAGATTTCGCTGACTCCTTTAGCCCGGATCCGGTTTTCAACATTGTCGACCAGCTTGTTGAGCTGCTCGCTGGTTACCGGCCGCTTCTGGCAGGCAGCCGCCACCCCGTTCAGGATCTTTTCCCGGCTGAAGGCCTCTCTGGTGCCGTCGTTCTTGATCACCAAAAGGGGTGACTGTTCTACCCGTTCAAAAGTCGTAAAGCGGTAGCCGCAGTTTTCGCATTCCCGCCGCCGGCGGATGGTCCGCCCTTCGTCAGTTGGCCGGGAGTCAATAACCCGGGAGGCGTTTTGATGGCAATTTGGACAAAGCATTGTGAAGCTCCTTTCACGCGATAGTTTTCAGCAGATTGCTCAATTTGTCTCTTAATTCTTCTATTGTACCAGTATTTTCAAGGACATAGCTAGCCAACAGGCGTTTTTCCCCTAAGGGCAGCTGGGCCTGCATCCGCCTTTTAGCTTCTGCTTCACTTAAAGAGTCCCGCTTCATCAAGCGGTCCAGTTCCACTTCTTCCGGGGCCGCGATCAAGAGGACAGCGTCAAAGTAGTCCTGCCAGCCAGCCTCAAAGAGCAGGGGAACATCGATGACGCAAACAGAAGCCTGGCTGTCTTTCATCTGCTTTTGAACTTCTTTTAAGACCTCGCCTTGGGTAATTTCAGACAATTTGGCCAAAGCCTTAGGATTGGCAAAGACATACTGGCCCAGCTTCTTGCGGTTAAGACTCTTATCTTCATTGAAGAAGTCCGGCCCGAATTCTTCTAAGATCCTTTGCCAGGAGACCTGGCCCACTTCGGCCTGCTGGTGGGCAATCAAGTCGCTGTCGATGACCTGGCAGCCCAGCTCTTTTAATATCCGGCTGGCGGTCGACTTGCCCGTGGCAATCCCGCCTGTCAGTCCCAGATAAAAAGTCATCTAATCTTTTACCGAATCATAAAACTTGCTAAATCTTGATAATCACATCAATATTGGTAAGTTTTTCTGATATTCCTTTCTAGTTAAATCTATGGTTAGATTCAACTTGGCGAAAGAAATCAGATTTTTAACCTTTTGAAGTTAAGGTCAGTGAGTACGGTTGGCTGTCAAATAACGCCGGATAGCG